>NZ_FVZD01000002.1:0-27929 GCF_900166605.1 Marinococcus halophilus | reverse complement strand
TCTCTTCGCTAAAACCCTTCCAGAGTTTCGGGATCTTGTTCGCTTTGTGGGAGGAAAAGACATAATGGGTAAACGACTGCTTGGTTTCCGGATCCTTATAGGTATTGATTTCATACGTCTCGGTGGGAGCTGTGACCACAACTTCGGCGGCCCACTGAGCATGTTTTTTTCCCTTGGATCGACGATCACTCACTGTAATACCTGGAACCTGGCCTTCATTCACCATCAGGTACTGCGTCATGCCATCGGAAGCTCCCTCGACCTGGACGCTAAACCCGATGGCTGTTAATTCTTTTTCCAACTGTTTCACACTTCGATTAATCTTGGAAATGGTCCCTGCCATCGAATTATCCCTCCTCTATGGTTTTTTTATGATTCATGCTGCAGCCAGTTATAGTTCAGCGGATGATCATCTGGTAAATGCGGGTACGGCTGGTCAATCATGTCTCGTTTTAGTCGGTGCTTATGTAAGGTATTGTCCAGGCATGTTCGCAGATACGCTTCGTAATGACGGACCTGTTCTTGTTTGTTGGCGATTTCTTCTTTGACTCGTTGAATGACTTCAGGGGATAAGCCTTCTTGAATATATTCATTTTCGATCTGAGGCGTTTTTGGATAATTGAATGAAATATTGTCAACGTTCTTGTTAACAATGTCAGTATTATTAACCTCAGTATTATTAACTTCAGTATTACTAGGGTGCAAATTTTGCACTTCCGGAGATGCAAAATTTGCACTTCCCTGGGGATGCAAATTTTGCACTTCCTTGTCATTACTGGGTTCAGATCCTATATCTGATTCTTGTTTTTGAATTTCATAAACATCTTCTTTTTCTACCACTGGCTTTTTAATATAAAGTTTATTTGGTTTATTTTGACCTACTTTTACTTGTTCTAATAGATCATTCTCAATCAATTCTTTTTTTATGGTTACAATGCTGCGTTTACTCATATTGAGAATTCTAGCCAGATCCTCATTGGTATAAATAAAGTAAATGTTTCCGTCATCATCAAACCAGTTATTTTTTATGGACAAGTTAAATCTATCGGCGAGAATAGCCCACGCAATTTTAGAATCATTTCTCATGCTGCTATATTCTTTATTGGTAAAAAATACTTTAGGGATTTGAACATGTTTTAAACGAAATTCTTCATAGATATTGTAATAATTAGACATAATAAAAAGCTCCTATCTGTTTTTAGATAAAGAGCTCCCCCGTTACTTGCTAGCTGTCATAAGTATCGAAATAGAATTTGAGCAGATATAAAATACTTGCACGTATTTTCATATGTGTTAGAATCTACTTAAATAACTATTCTGCTGTCAGACAGAATCATCTTTACCTTTTTTGTTGGGGGAGCCCCGACCGAAGCCAGTGTTACCAGCACTGGCTTCTTTCTATGTTATTAGATATATATTAACGTACTTAAATTGCTTAGGCAAACTTATTTGAAAATGTTACCAACCTAAAGTAAACTGTAATTTGGCTTTATTTAGTACATATAGCCATCCCTTGTAAAGAAGTCGTAACCCTTCAGGTGCGACTTCTTTTTTATTAACCACCAAACAGTTTAACCCAGAAACTTTTCTTCTTTTCTGGCACTTCTTTTTGTGTATCATCATCTTCTAGCGATAGTTCCTTTTGATCTTCAAAGGCTTCTTCAGTTTCGTCTTCGGAACTTTCTACTATTTGTTTGGTTTCTTCTCGCTCATCCAATTTGTTTTCAATGCGAGAAATAGACTCTTGCTGTTGTTGAACAATTTTCAAAAGCATATCTTCTCTTCTAGAAGCTTCCTCTTGTTGAGATTCGAGTAAATTATTTAGTCGATGTACTTCTTTACTAAGAAATTTTAAAGAATCCATAGGGTTATCATTATTAGAAACAACCTCTTCTGAGGCCTCTTCACCATCTATGGCAGATATAGCATATTTAATAGCATCTTGGAGCTTAAATTCATACTCATCTCTGTATTCGAGCATTTTCCTGAAAAGAGCGACGTCTTGCTGATTGAATATTACATATCCATGTCTATTTCGTTCGAACTTTTTAGAACGCTGTTCCTCAACCATTGCATAATATTTTCTAGCTGCAGATGAAGAAATGTTTAAATCGTCTGCTAAATGTTTAATTCGATATTCTACTTCCATATCAGCTATATCACCTCTTTCTATAGCAGCCATACTTATTGATATAGCAACTATGCTAACTAATATGGCTGATATAAAATCTCTATGGCAAATATAGCACATTCATTAATGAAAAACACTAGCTCATTGAAAACGCGTATTTTAAATTGTTTTCTAACGTGAATTTTATTTGACTATAGTTGCTATACTAACATGTTAATAAAGAGCTATAGCTTCTATGGTTTATAACTTCCGATATGGGCCGTTATGTTGAACGAATGATACCCATACCCTCATTTCTACCTCCCTATGTAAAGTATATCGCGTTCAGAGCTATTTTTTTGTATGCTTAAAGCCAAGAGAGATAAGACGTTCTCGAAAGGATGAAACGAGTTGGGCATACTAGCATTGTCTCAATGGGAGAAACAAAACGAGGGCATCACGCTCTTTCCATCCTTCACGTTAGAGGTGCCCGAGCCATCCGTGCTGGCGATCTATACGCACACGCATATTCGCGATGTCTTGCTTCAGGCTTTTTTGGGCAAAAATGTTCTTTCAGAAGGCACGGTGACGGTGAACGGCCACTCCTTGCGAGGCCCAAAGGATTACACGCAAGCGATCGGGGTTTGCCGGCTGAGCGATGGACTCTATGGACGCCTTCGGGTCCGGGAACAGATACGTTTGTACCAGCAATTGCATCGGTCCCTGTGGTCCGTGGACGAGCTCTTGGCCATGACGAAGCTGAAAGATCGAGCGCGGGCACGGGTCAAGCATCTGACCTATTCGGAAAAGCAGCGTTTGAAATTGATTCGCCTGTGTGCCCAGCATCCTGTCTTGGGGGTGTTCGAAGAACCGGATCAAAACGTCGACCTGGAAACGAAGCGGATCATGGCCCGGCTGTTTCAGTGCTTACAGGACGAAGGGGTCACGGTGTTGCTGCTGACAAGCAATATGGAGAGTGCCGTGTTGCTGGCGGAGGACATCTATCGACTAGAGGCCTCCGGGCTGCAAAAGGTGCGGACGCAGAGCGAGGAAGAGAAGGAGGATCCTCCAGGCACCCCTGGGGATGGGGCACTAACGCTACCATTTGATAAAATTCCGTCCCGGCTGAACGAGAAACTGGTCCTGTTTCATCCCACCGAGATTGATTTTGTGGAAAGTGTGCAGGGGCAGGCGCATCTTCACGTGCAGGGCGACACATTTCCGGCGGTGTTTACCCTGGCGGAGCTGGAAGAACGGCTGCAGCCGTTCGGTTTTTTTCGTTGTCACCGTTCTTACATTGTGAATCTGCAGAACGTTCGCGAAATCATGACCTGGACCCGGAACAGCTATACCCTGGTGTTAAACGATGCCTCCCAGGCGGAAATTCCCCTATCCAAAACCAAAATGGCCGCGTTAAAGACGATGCTGGGCATCAAATAATTGTCCCGCTAAGATCGGTATAGGCATCATTGGGGACGAGATATGCTCCACTGGTGCGGAATATAATGCGCGTCTGGCTGTTTCTTCGTATGCTGAGGGTAATCACCTACAAGGAGGCACCATCATGGCACCTATTCTTCATCTTCACGGCGTGTCCAAGCTGTACGGCAACAAGGTTGCGGTGGACGACCTGCATATGGACGTGCCGCCGGGCGAAATTTTTGGTTTTTTAGGCCCGAGCGGCTCCGGCAAAACTACCACCATTAAAATGATTACCAATCAATTGGCTGCGACGGACGGGGAGGTACGCGTCTTCGATCAGTCGCTGCCGGTGCGAGCCACAAGCGATTTTTACCGGCGGTTCGGGGTGTTGACGGATAACAGTGGTTTGTATCAACGGCTGACGATTGAGGAGAACCTCGCGCTGTATGCCAAGCTGTACGACGTGTCCAAGCAACGAATCGACGATGTCTTGAAGCTCGTGCATTTACAGGACGCCCGGGGCCAGACCGTCGCCAAGCTGTCCAAAGGCATGATTCAGCGGACCGTCCTGGCACGAACGCTGCTCCATGAACCAGAACTCCTGGTGCTCGACGAGCCGACGTCGGCTCTTGACCCCGGCAATGTCCAGCACATTCATCAGGGGCTGCGGGCGCTAAATGAACGGGGGACCACGATTTTTCTCTCGACTCACGACATGCAGGAAGCGGAAACGTTATGCGACCGGGTGGCCTTTATTCACGAGGGACGCCTCCAGCAAGTCGATACGCCAAAAAATTTGCGACGGCGGTTTTCGGAAGGGATGATTCAGGTGGAGCTGACAAATGGGGACATCCATACGCTCGCCAACACCCCGGCCTATGCGAAACAGTTATACGAATACATGGCGGAGAAACAGATCGCCGCCATCCATTCCCAGGAACCGACCCTGGGAGAGATTTTCGTCCGTCTCACGGGAAAGGAGCTGGTGTAACGATGGCCATCTCGCGCATGTATGCGATTTTTAGGAAAGATGTCAAAGATTTATCGAAAAATTTGCTTGTGATGACGACGGCGATCATGCCGATTTTGTTGGCGTTGTTTTATGGTCAGCAGGATCAACTGCCACTGGAAGGGCATTATTTGGTCTACAACATGGCCTTTGTTTTTGTAGCGACGTTTGTCCAAGCCGCGTTGATTGCCGAGGAAAAAGAAAAGCATACCCTTCGCGGCCTCATGCTGTCGCCGGCGACCCCGTGGGACATTCTGGTCGGCAAAAACCTGTTAACGTTTCTGTTTACCACCATCACGCTGGCGCTATGTATGGTGCTCTCGGGCTATCAGCCGGCGGATATGGGCATCGTGGCCGTGGCGATGGGGCTGTCGGTGGGCTTTTACCTGGCCCTTGGCACGTTCCTGGGACTTCTCACCACATCGGTCGTGCAGGCGTCCATCGCGTTGCTTCCGGTCATGTTCGTGTTTGGCTTTTCTTCGATGATCGAACAAATCGCGGACCGCTATGCCATGTTGAGCTTCCTGGAATACCTGCCGAATGTGCAGTTGGTGGAGGTGGCCCGCCACGTAGAACAGAGCGGAGCGTGGGGGGATGCGGTGGTACCTCTGTTGTGGATCATGGGCTGGACGGCGGTCCTGTGGTTCATTGCCGGGGTGACGTATCAGAAGCGTCAGTTGGAGGATTAACGAACGACTGGCCAAGATAAGCGATGCGGGTAGATAACACCCCAGGAAGGGGGACCTTCATACTTCGCTGGAAGATGCGAAAGATTCAAGCGGGAGATGGGCATCCATTAAAACCATATAAGATGTGGCATCTCTTTACTCGTTCCTTGTTCCACGTCACCATTCCCAATGATCAATAATCCATGGTCACATATGCGGTCGATTGCAAGTATTTTGTGGAAGAGCCGAGAGCGGATGTATACCGGGAAGGCAGGCATATTGCTTCCTCGAAACTTCCAGCTGTTTTCCCCGTCGAAAACGGAGTGATTGAAGTAGCCGCCGGCTCGTATGGCATTAAACGCATTCATTATGTCACAGAGGAAGAAACGGAGTATCCCTTGTGGCCCGACCCATGTTCTATCAGGGACTTACGTTTGCGGTTGGACCACCAATTTCCCCGAATAAGCCACCGCCCGTGGCGTATTCCATTTGGGGAAACACAGTTATTACCGGAATGGGCGTATTAACTGGTGTCGAACGAACGCTCCTTTTACGTCATGAATGACTTTTGGCGCTGTTGTAAGGGAGTCGTGCGCAGAAACAGGCAAAGCTTGAAGAGCAGGCTTTGCCTGTTTTGTATTTTACCGGCTGCTGCTCATCGCGATGACGTGAAGAATATGTAAACAGTAAAAACTTTAAAACAAATGAGGTGAAAATATGGAGCAAACTAAAAAACCATGGCGATCTTTTATATTTTTTCTATTCGTTGGTGTGTTGGCAGTCTTTTCCTTGCTGCCCATGCAAATAGAACTACTTCCCGAGCAAATGGAGGAGCTAGGTGTTCCCTTAGAACTTCCAATTAAAATCATCGCTATTCTGTCTCTCATTAACCCCGTGTTATTTATTATCGCTGGCCTTCTCATTGGTCATTTTTTAGCTGAGCGAACAGGATTCAATTCTTTTATCTATGAAAAAGATCGATATGGCACGCCTGTGATGAGTCGATTAAAAGCTATTTATAAGATTTCCGCTCTTTTAGGAATCATAAGTGGGGTCATCATTGTAACGGTAGATTCCTTCCTTCAGCCTTTTGTTCCAAATGACCTGCACGTATTAGGTACGGAGGCGACTTTTAATTTGTTTGACCTCGCTACACGGCTGTTGTATGGAGGAATTGCTGAAGAACTCATGCTTCGTTGGGGAGTAATGACTCTAGTGGTCTTTATCATGTGGAAACTCTTTCAACGCAGCAAAACTCAACCGACCTCTGTTATTGTATGGATTGGTATTATGTTTTCTGCGTTGCTCTTTGGACTAGGTCATTATGGAGCAACGGCCGCGGCTGCAGACATGACTCCCATTATTTTTGCTCGAATGATCTTCTTAAATGGGTTTGGCGGAATCGTCTACGGGTGGCTTTATTGGCGCAAGGGACTTGAGGCTGCAATGATTGCGCATATGGCTACTCATTTAACCTTTGTAATTTTCTCGATTTCAAATTCATAGATTTAGTGGAACGGGAGACTGGTTCACTGGCGTTGCGCAACTTGTGAAATATCTAAAAATAGTTATAAAATTCTAATGTTGCAGCTTTGAAGCAAATGTTGGTAACCACCAAAAAGAGAAATAGCTTCACAAAAATAGAACTAATAGAGCGTTCCAAATCATAGTCCAATGATGAAAGGAAAATAGCTTGTAGATGCTCTGGCCACAGTTTATTTTTAATCTGAGGAGAGGTTCAAATCCTCAAGAGAATATGAATTCGAAATGAATGACTGTTAATAATCGCGATTATGTAAAGAAAAAACTATGATTAACAATGATTTTAGAAAAAGAAGAGGGACCTTCATGATAGCCATGCCTATAACATTCAGCTCCATCATGTATAAAGCCATGTTTCAACAGCGTCCGAGCAGCCAAGGAAAAATGATGGCTCGTTCGATGAAAGTGCCTCCCGTGACGTATTTTTCTCCTAAGGGTTTTTGTATATGGCATGTTGCTTTAGGTCATACTTATGTTTAAAGGCAGTTCGTCGGGGCAACTTTGGGAGGTTGTACCAGCGCTTCGTGCTTAGTACAGTAAATGCATCCTGTCTTTCACTTTTTAGGAGGAAATTGACATGAAAAAATACATAGGAATGCTTTTAGCCGTGCTTTTTTTGGGAATGCTTTTTTTTGCGAATGAAACGGAAGCTTCGGTGGAAGGAAAAACGATTGCGCTTGATGCGGGGCATGGAGACAATGACTCAGGTGCTTCAGCGAATGGGCTCTATGAGAAGGAATTAGTGTATGATGTCGCCTATCGAACGAAGCAGCGATTGGAGCAAGCAGGAGCAGACGTCATTATGACTCGAAACGGGGACGATTACATCGAACTACAAGAGCGTGCTGCAATAGCGAACCGTAATAATGCTGACATTTTTGTTAGTGTTCATGCCAATGCGGCATCATCCACTTATGCAGAAGGAACGGAAACGTATCACTACCCGACCAGCGACGAGGGGCGACGGTTGGCTTTTAATTTGCAAGAAAGTATGGTCGATGAATTCGACAGCGATGATCGAGGGGTCAAATCAGCCAATTTTAGTGTGTTACGAAACACGGCGATGCCAGCAGCCTTGGTTGAATTAGGATTTGTGACTAATAGTAGAGAAGCGGAGCGCATGAAGACAAGCTCGTTTCGGAACGAAGCGGCCAATGCCTTATATTTGGGGATTCATCATCACTTTTAATAGATCGTGACAATATTTTTTTCACTCGGGATGGCAGTAAGAGGAAGCAGAAACGTATGATTTAATCATTGCAACAAATAATAAGTCGGTCATGCAGACATAAATGAAAACTTCCACGTAGTTTATAGAGTGGAGGTTTTCATTTTTTATATATTTTCTGCGTGGCTATCTCCCGTCTTGGTCAGCTGGCGTTTTATCAGAAGGATAGATTTCGCATCACGAGTATCGTCCATGATTTTTTCCTATGAAATTATGCCACGGCCATTTATGAGCATAGCATCCAGGGCCGGTAGATGAGTATACTCTCTCAAATATTGAAATAAAAAAGGTAACATTTTAAAAATTTCATGGACCGTAATTTTCTAATTTAATTATTTTGTTTCCAAAAATAGGATACCCGAATGCTTTTTAAATGCTCAAAGCCGTTTGATTGAACCTCCTGATTTTTACCCTAAGGAAAGCGGGCATTCCCTAGGGTTTTTCGAACACGGATCCCGCTTTTCAAGATATTCTTTTTCCTTTTCTTGGATGATATCATGAAGAAAAATAGAAGGGCAGGAGCCTAATGAATGAAAATCTATGGTTTCTCGTGGAACTGTTCTCGTTTTTGTTTTTGTTTGCAGGCGGCATGGCCTTAACGATGATGCTAACGCGTCGCTGGTATGTGAAGCGCAATGGGCAGGATCGTTCTCAAAATTATGCGAACGAGGCCCATCGAAAAGTATCATTGGGGTTTGTTGTCGTGGCTGTTTTTGTTTTAATTCCCAGCATAAACTTAGATATGATGCCGCCGCGCCACTGGAGCTTCCTTTTTATTGTTTTTCCCTTTTGTTTGCTTTACGTAGGCATTGGTACGTATCTGTGGAAAAACGAGAGCAGTAATAAAGATGATTATCGGTATGACTGGTGGATCTTAGGAGGAATTTTAGTATGGTCTATGCTTATCATGAGTGGGATGCAATGGCTTGGGGTTTGACAGACTTGAGGGAAGCCGGTAGCTAAACGAAAGGCAGAACGGCCGCTTTTCATCCGTAGAGAGAAGCAGGTGATACATAGGAAACGAGTGATGCTTTCCTTGAGCGCCGTTGTGTGGAGAATCGCTATGTATGAATTGTTGGCAGTGCTATTATCTCTATTAAGCAGCTGGGCCATGGCCGTCGGATGTGGGATCGGGTATTGAGAGCTATTTCATTTTGCAAAAAAAAAACAGGAATTAATATTCGATTCGAGCAAAAAGTCTACTTCATTATGGAGCTGGTTTCTTTTTTAGTACCCTCTCAAAAAGTACGCTTTTTGAGAAGGTTCATCGATTTATCCAAATAACTTATTTCTCGTTCCAATACGTTACGACTGACTTTTGGAACCAATCAGATACGGTTAATGCTTTTTGGCACAAACGGCTATGCCTTTTGAAGGGAAATGATCGATGCGATTGCTCATACATGTATGCCCAATCCTTTGAACATCAAAAAACACTATCGTATATCAATAGGGTAAAGATAATTTTTTACTGCAATATTCCATTTTTTTGCATTGGTTGGTACCATGAAGGTAGAAAAAACCTCGCAATCATTCTTCTTAAGCGTAGATCTAGGAGAAAACAAAGATGAATAGCATATTAAGGGGCGGTAACGATTAAATTTATAAATATCTTTTTTAAGAATGACTCTTCAGCAAAGAAAAGTAATTATATAGCCGAAAGTGTTACTGCTTTTGGTTTGTTATTAATGTTATTGTTAGATGCTATATATAAAATGTATGCTGATGGTACTATTTTTTCTTCTTCCCTTATCATTTGTTGGGCAGGGTTAATGATATATTTTTTATCTAGTTACTTATTTGATCGAAAAAAAACATAAAGAAGCTCGCTTTCAAACAATGAAAGCGAGCTTCTTTATGTTTATCTAGCTTCACAACTATAAGTTGCTGGTCCAGTTCCAAATTGCGTTTTCGTTATGATTACGCCGTTTCCTTGGTCGCAAGAGTTAATACCACCAACACCCAATCCTCCAATAGCTGCTACTACTAAGGTTGTTGGAGTAGGACTCTTACCAAAATGCTTTGCCAAGGCATTGGCTAATGCTGTTCCAGTAGCTCCACCAGTGGCTACAGAGTTAATAGCACTGATATCACCAGGAGTAAGTGTATATTCTTTAGAAGAAATACCGATAACTTGGGTTGAATATTCTCCATTATTAGCGTTTTCCATTTCAAAGTTTTCTTCATATGTTTCCAAGCCATCAATTTCAATTGCTCGATAAAATTCTTGCCCTTCTTCACTTAACTCATTTATTTCTTTTTCAGAGTTACTTTCTAAGTTTTCAAGGTCCATATTATCTTGAACTTCTGATTCAGCCTCATAAATTTGCTCATCACTTGCTTGTTCTTCGGCGTTAACAGTAGTCATTGGCATACTTACTGCCAGCATCCCGGCGGCTGCCCCTAGTAAGGGTTTAGAGAAAAATGTTTTTGAAAAAATAGTGAATCTCCTTTCTTTACTTATTCCTCCTCAAATTAACATTAAATGGTATTTTTTACAATTTTTAAAACGACGTTCTCTTAAATAGTGATGTTTCGGCTATTTATGTAATAGTTGTAAATCCTTTCCTTTTATTTCATTGCATAATAGGGTTCTCCAATAAAATGTATGAATTGAGATAAAAGCGTACATTTCCAACCCCCATTCGACAGGGTTAGTTGTTTGAGGTATCATCAAATGTATGATTTCGTTGTTTTATCATCAAAACCATACATAAGAGGGAGGCTCTTTTCATGACGACACAGGGGCTCGTGAATGTGCAGCCATTACGCACCCAGGAAGAAATTAAAGACATGATCAATGCCCTGCGCCGAGGCAACAAAGCCACCCGGAAGCGAAAGGATCTCGCGGAGCGGGATGTGTTGTTGTTTTTAACGGGGATCAATACCGGCCTGCGGGCCGGCGACCTGGTTCGGTTGAAAGTGGCCGACGTGCGGACGGATACGTGTTACCTGCAGGAGCAGAAAACGGGCAAGAAACGGGAAATCCAGCTTGCGTCGATTCGACCGGAATTGGATCCCTTTCTCGAAGGGAAACCCGATGAAGCGTACCTGTTTGCGAGCCAGAAGGGGACGCATCTTTCCACCACGCAGGTGTACCGCATCCTGGAAGCCGCCGCCGACTGGCTGGGGCGCAGCGACATCGGCACGCACACGATGCGCAAGACGTTCGGCTATCACCTGTATAAGCAGACCAAAGACGTGGCCCTGCTTCAGGAGATCTTTAATCATGCGTCGCCGACGATTACCAAACGATACATCGGGATCCGTCGCGAGGAGATCAATCGCAGCCTGGAACAGTTTCGATTGGGCTAGAATGTCTATTACATTCAGGCCAAAGAAAAGAACCATCCGAGAAAGGGTAAAGAACCAGGAATAATAAGGCCGAACTTATTGCTCATTATTCGTCAAAAAAACGTCGAAGACCTTTGAATCTTAGGATTCAAAGGTCTTCGACGTTGATCGTTCCTCTGGCTAGCTGTCGGTCAATGTCGGTCGAGGCCGCTAACGTTTCTACGGTGTCTGATTCGTCCGCATCTTCAATTCGTTGATGCATGTTCTCGATCCAATACATCGCTCTTTTCGCATCGATGCCCATCATGGAATAAGGTTCTTGCATCAGCGTATGAACGTTAAAATACGTCCAATCAATCTCGTCATATTGGGTGATCATGAGCATTCTTGCATCATCTAAATCTAACGTGGTTTTGGTATTTAACGCATGCTGAATGCGATCAATGATAATATCTTCAATGCCAATAACGTTAATCGTAAACCCTTCATAAGAAAGATTCACGATCTTCTCTGGATCGCCTGTTAAGGTGGTCGAGGGAACTTCAATCGATACATTCAGCTCATCATGGTAAAAGTCTTTGCCATAGGATCGAAACCCCAGTTGGTCTAACACCCGGCTAATTTGATGATGATTAGGGGCGACGAAATCGATATCTCTCGTGGTGTATTGCTCTCTGGAATAAAGTTCTACAGATAAACCCCCGACAACGATGGGCTGGATACCTTCTTCTTCTAAGTGCTTGGTGATAACGCCTGCCATTTTCATCATCGTATCGAATTTATTTTCCGGATCCAACTGAGCAAGATACAAACGGGACTCCTGGATCGATGAGGGGGTGGCCATTACTTATACCCTCTTTTAGCAAACCGTTGTAATAACTCTTGTTCAGTTTGCGTGCGTTCCCTTGTTCGTTCATTCGTCCACCCAGGCATCTCGGTGGAACCTTGTTGTTTTTTTTCTTTGACGGCCGTAATCATCGATTGACGCTTCTCGATGTTCGCATTAATTTGTTCGATGGTCATGCTTCGCATCAGATTTCCCCCTCTCCAGGGCGTATTTCGTTATATTTATTTTATCATAAGCAACAACCCAAAGGTATCGAAGGAGCTTTCCTCTCATTAGTATGGGCGATGGAAAAAAGGCATAAAGCACCGACAATGCTCATGCGTTGGGAAAACGATCCCTCTATTTGGACGACTCTCCAATGATAAAGGTCATGGAAAGCACTTGGCTTATCGTAATTAACGTACCAACACTTGGCATCGTTGATCCCGCTTCGATGCGTCGAATCGTGGACACCGACATTCCCATTTGTTCGGCTAGTGCTTGTTGCGTCCACCCCTGGGCTTTGCGCGCCTGTTTGATTTGAACGGCCAGGCGTCCTCGCGTTTTCGCTTCCAGCATCTTTTGTTCGCCAAAGAGATCTACATGCCGTTGTTCGGCTTCATGGCGTGCCATCGCGGCATCACGCTCCATTGTTAGGATTTTTCTTTATGTAGCAAGGGCTCCATGCTTCCTTTATACCGTAGCATGGCTCGTCATGGGATGCCATCGACGTTCTTATGAAACCATTATCAGAGAATAGACTGCCTATGTCAGGTGGATCTTAAAGTCTCTTATCTTTTGGAGGGTGACTATTAGGGGAACTTTTAGACGGAAAACACCCCCATTTTTGCATCGAAAAATGGGGTGTTTAGGTCGTCGTCTAGAAGTTTAGGTTTTCAGACAAAAAACTTATAAACATTAGTCTTTGTAAACCAATTGTTTACGCCTTTTTATCGATGGTTTATGCTCGTTTTTTCTCATTACATTATAGCTTAGAATGAAGGTTGTATTAATATCACTTACTCCTTCATTACTATCAGGTTCCTTCAATCATATCCCTCCTGCTGTAACCGAGGTAACCTATTACTAGCAGAGTGATACTAATTACAGTTATTGTCAGGAAAATTGAAGCATCAAAGTTCTCCATTGGCATTTGTGGAACCCAGCTTTGAATGGCTGTTTTAGCCAACCATTCTGGTAAATCCAAGAAACCGCCAAAATAGTTTAATAAAAAAGAGTAGCCAAGGTAAATGTAAATCACTTTTCCTAGTTTCGGTGCCCAGCCGAGGGCCAAACCCGCTAGACCAGTAAAGAATAATACTGCTGGCAAAAAGTTGTAGCCAGCAACCAGAAAATCCAATACTTCCATCGTTGAGCTGTCACCCATAACTATGATAGCTGTACCGCCAAGACTGCCTGCAGCTAATAAGATACCAACCAAGCTTGCGAAAATCGCTAATCCAACACTAGTCCAATAAAATTCGCTACGGGACACTTTAGTAGCAGACAGCTGAGTTAAGTGTAACCGGCTTTCTTCAGAGAAAAGTTTATTTACAAGAGCGATTGGTAAAATCGATACTAAACTAACCAGGACCATCATAATCGTTCCGGTAAATGATTCCTCGATGGAAACGCCTGAACGAGAAAACATTTGTTTCACCACTTCATTACTTTCCAGGAACGTCTGCATGTCTCCATAAATTGAACCATAAGCTACCCCCATAATAACAAAAGCAACCAACCAACTAATTACCACCCCTTTGTTAATCTTGATAAATAAACCACGCACAGACAACAAGGATTTATTTGCGCTTTCTCGTCCTTCTCTTTCAGGAAGATACCCAGCTCCCATATCGCGATTGCCTTCAAGGGTAAGAGCAAGGATGACTATAATAGCACTGAAAAGTAAGGCAAGAAGAAGAGGGAGCCAGTTATTTTCCGTGAAGGGGTAAGTTAAATATGTCCACCCCAAAGGATTGAACATGGATAAATTAACATTGGAGACATCTGTTCCAGCACGAACAATATACAATAATCCTATAATTCCAAGGGCAGAACCTGTCGCCCCAGAGGAATTAGGCATAATTTGTGCCATAACCAAAGCAACCCCGGCCCCGATCATACCAGCAATTCCGATTGAGGCTCCAAATAAAAAGGAACCTTCAGCAGAGATCGTATCAGCACCGAAACTCATCATTACACTACCAATAAAAAATGCTAATAAGACATTAATGAAGATTGTCTCTAGTAGTGCTGCAAGGGAGTTTGCTTGACGACCTATTTGAAATGAGCGCACGAGCTCAGAAAGGCCAAGCTCTTCTTCTTTACGCGTATGACTAACCACGTGTAAAACAGCGATTATCATTGCAAATAAACCACAAAATAGCAACATTTCGTGTGTATACATTGCTCCTAAAGTGTAGTCACTTGCCGTTTCAACTGGTGTAGGGCCCACCATGGATGTCATAGCAGGATTTTGCAAGGTTTCGTACATTCCTGCCAGGCCTTGTCCCTTTGCTATTTCTTCAAATGCTGGAACGAAAGCAGCTGCAAACAAACCAAGCCCTAAAACCCAAATAATGATTTTTTTCCAATCTCGTTTTAGATATAGGGCAAACAGTGTCTCCCATTGAGCAAATTTTTCCTTCATCGTATTACCTCCTCCTTTCAACTCTTAGCCTTCATAATGACGCATAAACAAATTCTCAAGAGTTGGCGGCGCAGATTCAAACTTTTTGACACCTAATTTGCTTGCTTCTATTAAAATATCGTTGAGATAGTCATTCTCTGCAGAAAATGTGGCTTGGTTACCTTTTTGTCTAAAATCAATTACGCCATTTACCCTGGCCATTTCAGCCACATTGCCTTCTGTTTCTAGGGTGACCGTAGAACGAGTTAAGTGTCGTAGTTCACGTAGAGTTCCAGCTTCTACAATTTCCCCTTGGCGAATGATTACCACTCTATCCGCCAAGCGTTCTACTTCACTCAAAATATGAGAGGATAGCAGGATAGCTTTACCTGACTCTTTGATTTTTTCAACTTCTTCTTGGAAGACCGCTTCCATTAAAGGATCAAGACCAGAAGTTGGTTCATCAAGAATATATAAATCCGAATCAACAGAAAGTGCTGCTATTAAACCAACCTTTTGGCGGTTACCTTTCGAATATCCTTTGGCTTTTTTCTTAGGGTCCAATTCAAAGCGTTTAATTAAATCATCGCGTTTTTGCTTATTTCCACCACCATGCAATTTAAGGAACAGATCAATAATTTCACCACCTGTTAGATTTCCCCACAACGAAACATCTCCAGGGACATAAGAAATGCGTTTATGAATCTCAAGGCTGTCTTTCCAAACATCCTTACCAAATATTTCTGCATTCCCGGCATCTCGCTTGATAATTCCTAGCAAAATCCGAATAGTTGTAGATTTCCCCGCCCCATTGGGGCCAATAAAACCAACAACTTCTCCAGCGTTTACCGTAAAATTCACGCTACTTAACGCCTGAAACTTACCAAATTTTTTTTGTAAATCTTGAATATTCACAATTTCTTTCATAATACTGATGTCCCCTTTAAATATTTTTGCTATCTTTATCATGTACTTGTCAGTTTAAAAGGAAGTTTAAAATCCTAGATGAAACTCTTAATATATTTCATTTTTTTAGCTAAATTTAATAACTTCTCGCTTTTTTTATTGAATTGTTAATTTCAACATATTCACATTTAGCAATTATTTGTAAAAACTATCCTTCAATATTTTAGTATATCTATTCCATTCTTTAAGGTAATACTCTCCAAATTCATCAATATCTTCAAAGGTACTTATTTGATGAAGACACTTTTCCGCGAATCCAAACATGGTCCAATTCAGAATTTCAATAGCCTTTTCGATATCAATATCCTCACGGAACTTGGAGTAATCAATATTCTTATATATTCTCTCTATGCCCTGCTCACGGATTGGATCAATTTTGTGTTTAATTATATCTTTTACTTCAGCCGATTCCTCTTGGATAATAGAAGACAGGAAATCAAATACATGAGGAAACTTTTTTTGAATGTACAATTTCTGCAATCCGATATTTTCAATTCTTTTAAATAGATCCGTTTCGTTCCAATCTATTTGTTCATAAAAATTTTCGATAATTTGCACGCTATATTCAATTAAATATACATAAAGGTCTTTCTTGTTATTAAAATAATTAAATAATGAACCTTTTGATATTTTTGCGTCTTTTACCATTTGGTTCGTTGACGCTTTCTCAAAGCCACTGTTAACAAATTCTTTAATTGAAGCGTTAACAATAAGCTCTTGTTTTTCTGATTTTAGGTTGCTAAACATGGAATTAATACAGAAGGCCTCCTTTCGCATTATATTCAATTGACCATATTGGTCAATTGAATATAACGCATATGACCATATTGGTCAATTACTATTTCAAAAAAAAACGACTGGCCAATTTTTGGACTATCGTTTTTTATTAATCAATAAGAATAGAAAAAATTCAAGTAATAGATTTTGTCATTATCCTTCACTTTACTTCTCATTAGTATGAAAATAATGAAACAAACCTTTTGCAACTTAAAAGTTCTCCCGTGCAACTTTTCGATGCTTTTCATACTCATACCCATCAATTAAAAATATAGTTAAAGGAGATGCCAATGGACTTTTATAGAAAACTCAAAGAAGAAAGACTGAAAAACAATTTTTCTCAAGAAATGCTGGCTAAGCAACTTCAAATTAGCCGACAATCCGTATCGAAATGGGAGCGTAATGAGGGATATCCCAACATAGAAACACTGTTACAGCTAAGCGAGATATTTAATATTACCGTCGACGAATTACTCAAAGGAGATGATTATTTGAAAAACAAGATTATTCAAGACAGTAAAAGCCTCAAGCACCCGAGACTTAAAGCCTTTTTTGACATTGTTTTAGTCGTCGGGCTGTTATTCATCATTCTCAAGCTGCTATTGTTCGTGACGAGCTACTTTTTTAATTTTAATATCGAATTTTTAAACAATTCTATCTTATATTCGTTCGGCCCATTTCTTATGACAATTATCGGTGCCATTGGCTCCGAGACGCTAAAAAAACAATACAAATGAAAATTCAATGGTACACATTTTGGATGCTCCTTTCAGATGTCTTAGTTGGAAGGATTCTCTTCCATTTAAGCTTCATGGTTTACTTTTGCCCATGGAATTTCCTGCGTGGGCACTTCTTTACTCTGCTTGTTAAAGTAACAAAGCAACACAATGACGGCATGGTCATGAATCGCGTAAAGAAAGCGCTAATACCCGAGACCGTGGCGCAATTGAATTTTTAAATAACAAATGTTCGTGTAGTCACTATCATGCTCCAGCGGCTTTTTTAATCATCATCTTCCTCGAACTAGGAAAAAGGGTCAATGATAACAATCTCCGTCACAGCCAAATAAGCCTCAATTACGTCTTTCCAACGCTTTCGTTTTTCCAGTCGTTATTCTTGCCCCTATTATAAAATAAATATTTATGCGATCTCAGCCTTTCTGTGACCATTGGACATAGGGGTTTTTTAACGTAGTTTAAAAGTTAAGGGTTTTAGATGACATTGTGATTTTATCCTTTCATATGATTGTCTTTTCTTTTTCCTATTTATTGTAAAGTAAAAGGCCTAGTAGTACGATAATCATAAAACCTTTACAAAGACGATAATCGATAACAGAAAGAAGGGGAGGTACATATGAAGCGGAAACCATCGGCACGAAAAGCATATTGGTTGATTGGGGCGACAGTGATTCTGGTCTTGTTGGCGGTGGTTTATGTGCAGCGAGAGCAGGAGACGACATCACATTCGTCTTCATCGGACAACGACGCTTCTGTTTCGTCCGAGGAACAACAACGTGTTCTCGACACCGCCGCCCGGGCGGCGGCGCAATATGATTATGACCAGGCCATTCAACAACTCGAAAACTCGGAGGGATCGGAACAGACAAAGACGCAAGAAGCCATCGATTCCTATCGCCAAAAAAAGGAAGAATTGGTTTCCTGGGATAGCGACCAGCCCATTCCTCACCTCTTTTTCCATTCCTTGATTGTTGATGAAGAACGAGCCTTTGATGGGGACGGGATGAGCCAGGGCTACCGGGATTATATGGTGACGGTCGACGAGTTTCAAGCGATCCTCGAGGACCTCTATGAACGGGATTATGTCCTTGTGACCATGGACGATATTGCGCAGCCGAATGCAGACGGAACGATGACCTATCAAGATCTTCCGTTACCACCTGGTAAAAAACCAATCGTGCTATCCCAGGATGACCTCAGCTATTACGAGTACATGGATGGGGACGGATTTGCGGACAAACTAATCTTGGATGAGCAGGGGGACGTGACGAACACCTATGTCCAGGCGGATGGGGAGACCAAACAAGGATCGTATGACATGGTTCCGCTGATCGATGATTTTGTGCAGGAGCACCCGGACTTTTCCTATCACGGCAACAAAGGTGTGTTGGCCGTCACGGGATATAATGGGGTGTTGGGCTATCGGACCTCGGAGAGCGAATACGGTCCGGATAGTAACCAACCGAACCCGGATCTAGAAGCGGACCAGCAGCAGGCCCAACAGGTGGCGGAGGCCATGAAAGCGGATGGATGGACCTTTGCCTCCCACACCTGGGGCCACTTGAACGTCCAGGAAACGTCCCTGGCGCGTCTTCAAACCGATACGGAGCGATGGAAAAACGAAGTCGCCCCTCTCGTGGGAGATACAAATGCCATCATTTTTGCGTTTGGCAGCGATTTAAGTGACTGGCAGCCCTATCACGGAGCGAAGTACGAGTGGCTGCGGGACCAAGGTTATCGCTATTTTGCCAATGTGGATGCTTCTACCGAGGCATGGAAGCAATTGGAGCCGGAGTACTTCCGACAGGCCCGCATTAACGTCGATGGCATGCGGATGCGCGAGGCGCTTCAGGGCCAAACCGATGTATTAGATCCCTTCTTTGACGTCGAGGACGTTTACAGCGATAAACGGTAAAAGGCCATTCGTATATACGTCAACAAGAACAAGAAGGGGCCACGTGACTCCTTCTTGTTTTATAACTGCTAATGATGGTGAGTATGTAAAAGACTAAGAGTTTTAGACACAGATTAATATTAAAAACCATTGATCAAATATACAACGATAGCTAGGTATTGAGAGAGTTTTTCCATCTGTTTATGGAGAAACTCTTTCATTATTTTGATGGTGAAAATTACGAAGTAATATATCAGATGAATCATAAAATCATAATGATATATTAAAAATGAAGGAGGTGCTAGTCATGGAAAGTCAAACAAGTTATTTATCACCAATAGGAACCATTTGTGTCACAGCTAATGCCATGGGCGTTACCTCTGTCCGTTTTGTTGAAGAAAATTGGGAAAATAATAATTCCTTAAAGGAACCAAATGAGCATACAGAGCAGTGTACGCTCGAGTTGAATCGTTATTTTAAGGGCGAACAGATGTATTTTCATACTCCGTATATGGTCCAAGGGACGGCCTTTCAACAGCGTGTCTGGGAATATGTGCATCACATGGCATATGGAAAGACAACGAGTTATATCGATATTGCAAGAGCAATTGGGTATCCCAATCATGCACGAGCCGTGGGAAATGCTCTTAGTAAGAATCATGTCGCTATCATGTTGCCGTGCCACCGGGTATTAAAAAAAGATGGTCAGTTAAATGCGTATGCCTGGGGCACTTCACGCAAGCAATGGCTGCTAGATCATGAGCAACGAGCCGTGGATACGCTGACTAAAGGAATATAAACCATGAGGGCGATTGATCTACCTCAAGCCATTGCATTATATATGGCGGCAGTACTAGGATCGGGCATTTTATTTCTAACCGGGTCAACAGCAGCTGTCGCTGGGCCAGCATCCTTGGTGGCCTGGATGATCATTATTGGAACCAGTCTCCCGATTGCCTACACGTTTGCCATATTAGCTAAACGGTATCCAGATGCCGGTGGGGTATCGACCTTTGTCCAAAGAGCTTTTCATCGTGAATTGGGCGGCATGGTGGGCTGGATGTATTTCTTTTGTGCTACTTCCGGCTAAATGATCGTTTCTTTGACAGGAGCTTATTATGTAGCTTCGGCTTTTCATTTGTCTTCGTTTTATGTGGTGTTATTCGCTATTTTCATCTTAGTCATTGCTGGAACAGCTAACATTTTTGGTCTCCAGGTGAGTGGGAATCTGGCTATTATCATTAGCTCCATGCTTGTGGCGTTATTACTTTCAGCCATCGTTGTCGCTGTCCCGCATATGCAATGGTATCACTTTCGACCATTTGCTCCATCCGGATGGAAAGAAATTGGCACAGCTCTAACGATGATGTTTTGGTTATTCTTTGGATGGTAGGCAATTTGTCATTTAGCCAATCGTTTTGCTCATCCTCGGCGGGATATTGGTTTAAGCACCATGATTAGTCTCGGCATCGTTTCTATTTTATCTCTTTCCTTAAGTGTTGTTACCATTGGAACAAAGACATATGGAGATGAAGGACAAAACCTTTCCCCTATTGGTACGATCATGAGCAATTATGTTGGGTTAAATGCCGTTGTTGTTACAGGCATCATTGCTTTTATTATCTGTTTAGGAACGGTGAATGCGTTTATTGCCAGTCTAGCTCATCTCGGCCATGCGTTAAGCCGGGTGAAAAAGTTTCCGAAGTATTTTTTTCATAAACACCCTTCCACTGATCAACCGGTATGCGTGATTGTGGTGGTGTTAGCCATCCTCGGTGTCTGCCTATGTGGTGTTTATCGTATCTCCTATGATGCGTTGTTATTTATTCCGAACTCCCTGGGATTAACGGTGTATGTATTATCGATGGGAGCTGGGATGAAATTATTGTCTTCAAACACCCTTCCGTGGTGGATCGCCACCCTCGCATTTACGCTTTGTGTAGCCTGTCTTTCTTTTTTTGGGCAATATATGTTTGTTCCTTTGCTTGTCGCTTTAGTGTATGCTTGTTACCACCTCAAACCAGGAGGAAAAAAGCATGAAAACATTGACTCCACATGAAAAATATCAAGCCGTGCTTCAAAACAATGTTACCTATGATGATCAATTTTTTTATAGTGTACGAACAACGGGCATTTATTGTAAGCCTTCTTGTCCATCGAAACCGCCTAAAGAAGAGAACATTGTCTTTTTCTTGACCGCCGAATCGGCTCAACAAGCAGGTTTTCGTCCATGTAAACGATGTTTAGGTTCGCTATATGGCAAAGCTTTGCATGAATATATGGTTCGAACCATTAAAGACATGGTTCACCGGGACTTTGCTTCTTCATTGAACACGACCATCATTGCTTCCCACATGCATTATAGTCCCTCGTATGTGCATCGCGTGTTCAAACAACAAACGAGCTACACGATCCATGCCTATATCAAAAAAACAAGAATGGAACAGGCGAAGTATTTGTTACAGCATTCGTCCTTCAGCCGGTTGGAAATCGCTTATCACGTTGGTTTCAAGCATCCTTCTCAATTGTATGAAGCCTTTAAGGAATTTCAGCATTGTACCCTGACGGAGTTTGTTCAAGAAAGTATAAAGTTCTGAGAGAAGTGAAAACAGGTCTTCTTTTCTTTTTAACTCAACGTAATTGATGTTTGTATTGCTGTACATGATACAAAACTTCTTCTTCATCGATCGTTTGTATTTCTCGGTCTTGCATGACAATGGTTCCATCAATCACTGTGGTATTCACTAATCCTTGATGCAAGACATGGGTCATCAAATAAGCTTCATCCACGTCTGGATAACGGTCTCGAGGACGAATGTCTAGCAATTGAAGATCGGCACAATATCCAGGACGAAGACGACCACTAAGAGGATGACCGAGGGAACGCATTCCTTGGTCCGTCACCATGTGCGAGAGCTGTTCCAATGATGGGTAATTCATATCACCTGTATACTGTCGCTGCCCTAAGAGACACAGATGCAATTGCTCATACATATCGAGCGATAGACTAGTGCTTAGGCCATCCGTTCCAAGATGAACAGGAATATCATATGCTTCGTAGGCGGATAATGGGAAAAACCCGCAGCCCAGTTTCCAATTGCTTCCGGGACAGTGAGATACGCTCACGTTGCCTTGAGAAAGAATGGTTAAATCATGGTCATCAACATGAATACCATGCGCCAATAGCAACGGCACATGAGCATGAATGAGACCAGCGTCGAGAAGAACTTCTGCGGGACGACGTCCCGTTTGTTCGTTGATGGTTGTGCGTTCCGATGCATTTTCTAAAAAATGCGTATGCACGGGTAGAGACTCTTGATAGGCGATCGCCCCAATGCGTGACAGATGGTCCATCGAGCAAAGATAGAGAGAGTGAGGGGCTAACATCGTCGTAATACGCCCATCGGCTGCCCCATTCCATCGTTGAGCAAATTGAACGCCATCTTGAATTCGTTGATCGACCTGGTCATCCGCAAAAATCATACCTCGAGCTAAAGAAGCCCGCATCCCGATGTCTTTAACGGCTTCTGCCACGCCGTCCATGTGAATATACATGTCATTGAACATCGTGGTGCCCGATCGTATCATATCGATCATGGAAAGCATGGCTCCCCAATAGGTATGTTGCGACTGCAACTGGAGTTCGTAGGGAAATACTTTTTGATGCCATTGCTGAAAAGGTAAAGCCTCCGCAAATCCTTGAAATAAGCTCATGGAAGCGTGCGTATGGGTGTTGACCATGCCGGGAAGAACAAGCCGTTCGTTAGCCTCGATGACTTCCACCGAAGCATCTGGTGGAAGATCATGCAGGGAAACATGATCATCGATTTGTTGAATCATGTTTCCTTCAACCAAAATATCTTGAATCTTCATAGGAGTGGAGGATGCAAATATGGATGCCTTTTTGATCAGTATCATAAATCAGAATCCTTTCTTCCATCAATGGGATACGACAGCTATGAAACAGATGATGCAAGCTGTTAACGCGAAGGTCTCCTATTTACAATGTCATTCATAAATACTCGTTGTCAAAATACTTTCGTACGGATCCAATGACTTTGATATCCGGATTATTGAATCACTCATTCTCCAATTGCTGAATTTTAAAGACAGGATATGCTGCATGTTTTTTATATTGTGAACTGCTTATAATCATCATTATGGTAATTAAGTTTCTGAGATGTACGGTAGATGAAATTATGGACTAAATGATAACAATTTTCGGTTTAACACTCTTGTAAAAAATTCTTGATATTAGCCTATAATGTGAATGCCTTAAGCCCCTGATTGGTTCCATTAAGGTTCAGAGAAGAAACTTTTTTATCTATGGAGAAGTAGAATAAACTTGAATATCTGCACTTGTTCGGACTAATTCTTTATTTTTGTCAATATAATAATGAATGCCGTCTGCTGTACCAATATAGTTACCACTTATAGTATGATCTTCATCTAGAACAATGTTGTCATATCGTTCAGATTCATTTGTAAAATTATTTAATGCTGGAATCGAAGTACTAGTGAAAGAAAAGGCCAAAGCAATAGCTCCTATCAAACAGGTAGTGATAAGTACTGCTTTCAACGTAAGAGAGTTATTTTCAAATTCTGTAGTTTCCCGTTTAATAACATCTTCGATTCGAGTAAATGTCACTTTTTTCATACGCTTTAATAAACTGCCGACCATATAAAAAATAGGAATATAACTTATGATAAATAACGAGTTCAAAAGTGTGGAGGACCAAGATGGATTGTTTGGAGCCAAACTAATTACTATTAAAGTAAGAGTTATCCATAAAGCAAATGACCAGGCGCTGACGGCTACATTGAGTAGCATTTTTAAAATGAAACAAGATATTCCCACTAATAAAAGCATTAGAGTCATAAATATTAAGGTCTTCCAAATATATTCTAATGGCGAACTGCTCGGGACAAAGAGAAAAACCACCAAAACATTCAAGAAGAAAAATAAAATACTAATTACGCTAATATAAGCATAAGCACGGTCTGCTTTTTTTAGTAAAGCTAGTATGTAAATCAATGTCCCCATAAAGGCGATACAATATAACATAATAAGTGCGCCGATAAACAATGTATGCCCGTACTTTATCGGTAGAGGATTAATGATAATATCCATAATCACAAAATTATTTTGAAAAAAATAACGCATCATAAACAATTGGCCTACAATATAAGAAAGTAAGGTTCCAAGGATCGGAATATAGTATAACAAGAAACTTTTAGACAAAGTCCGTGTTTGAATGTATTGCTCTATTTTGTCTTTAATATTTCGGGCCTCTTGCTTATCATTACTGTATTCTAAAGTGTAATCTTTTTCTCTATTTTCACTATCAAACGTCATTGATTCCTATTACTCCTCTTTATTTTTTTGTTATTCATTAGCATAAGCTACAAGCATAAATGTTCTTTAAGGAATGACATAAAAGAAGAGCATCAACAAGAGAATGATTGCTCCTAGCAGCAACCACCAATAAAAGGTCCGAATGCCCTCGTTCCATTCTAAAGCCCCGCGGATAAGGACGTGAACTCCTACTCCATAGCCTAACAACAGCAATCCCATACTGGTATAATCAAAAGCTATCAGCAGAAGCACGACGGCCATCAGTAACATGCCGGCCGTGACGAGTGGGTATAGTTTTCGTTTCGGCAACGTTGTTCGGGACGTGGTCATGGTTTGTTCTCCTTTATCCTGGGAATGATTCCTAACATATCCTTATGGTTTTTATACCCCATCATGGGTAGCGTTATCCATGATGGTCGTTCAATAAAGAGCATCCCTGATCATGGGCATGAGGAATCCCCCCTTCGCCCATGCATCGATGGGACGAATCCCAAGGAGGAGAGCCATGATCCCTATCTATTTGAAAATCATCATTGGTCTTTCGATAGGAAGTTTTATGATTCATTTTCTATCCTTATTTGGCCTATGGTCGTTCCCTATGGGTTACCCCACCCTTATTTTTACGTTGTTTTTGTTTAGTATGGCTCGGGAATTTTATCGGCAGTACGAGGGGACGTCGCGGCGTCCTCTCATTACGATGATGATCGTTGTAGGGGTCATCCATGCCGGCGGTGGCCTGCTGAGTCTTGGGCTCACCTATGGATGGATCCGGTAATGGGGAGCGTTGTTGTTATGATTCCTGCGTTTGGTTTTTCGGCGCTCGTTCGAGTACTTTGATCACTTTTTTGTATTCGCGGCCCGTGTCTTCGATGTCTTCCCGAAAGACGTTCATCACCACGACTGATCGTTTGCCTTTTTTGGTTGGCACCTGGACAATGTCCCCCGGCTGGATCGGTTCTTCGCGCAGCCGTTTCGGGATGTTCCAGTGATACAGACGGTTGGTATTTAACACCAGAGCGCCGTTTTCGTCCCGGCGAAAAATGTGATAGGCGGCAATCGTATTGTTGGTTTTCATGCGTTTCTCTTCCCTTCGTTGGTTGATCAATCATACGTAACTATCGGTTCCATCGTTGCTCCTCATCTAGCCAATGATGGAACTATTTGTGGTTTCGTTGTTCGCTTTTGCTGTTCACGATACTGGCTTCGTTGGCTGATGGCTTCATACACGTTTTATGGCTCGCCAGCGTTGTTCTCATGAATACGTTTGGCTCGTTTCGAGAACGATGGTGGTTTTCTTTGGAGACATGCCTGGCGTATTTGATGACTTCAACCATAGGCTCCGATGGGTGGCCGTGTGTTGTCCGATGATGGAACCATCCAGGAACTCGATGGGAAACATACAGCCGATGGTCAATAACGACCAAGGCTTGATCCTCTGAGGAATCACCAGGAGCGTGGAGACCATCTTGGTCCAACGGCAAAAGCAACACACAGACCATTGATTCGCGAGATGGAACGGGAAAACCTGACCGTTGTTGGTCAACAGCACCAACAGCATGCGAAAACGTCGCATGCTTTTTTCATCTGGAGCATGATTTTCGCGCACGAATTACCGTTAATTTTGAACGATGGTTACGTGCGCTCTTTGTTTCAACATGGAACGTGTTTTGTTCTAAAAATGAACGGAATTTGGTTTATTTTTGGACACGCACCTGCAACATAAGCCTTTTAAACTGTCTCAAAATTGTCACAGGAAGGCATATATGCCTCAAATGTGTCACAGCACTGTCTCACAAGTGTCACAAAAAGCATTTTTAATGTACCCGTGAAAACCCTGGCACTGCCAGGGACTCCAACTTGTTTGGGGTCATTTTTCCCTTATGCTCTTCAACTTTTTCATCGTTACAGGGGGTTTGTTCCAAAGGGAGCTTATTTCATGACAGGAAACCGATCGGATCATGATCCTGTTGCTGTTCATTCATGGGCATCTAACCGCACCCATCATGCTTCAATTGATTGATGATAAACACGATTTTTACAACCACTCGCCCGTACTGGTTCCTGAAAACAACGATCCTTTCCACGCATCCTTCCATGAACCATCGAGGGCTTCTACATGCCGTAGGTGATCGACCGTTACCTTTTTTCCTGTGTGGGATCCATATCCTCACTCATGCTTTCCAGCCATTCGTTTTGTCGTTGCATTTGATCGCTGAACCGATGAAGGGCTTCGGTGTTTTTTTCGATTAACGTTTTGTACGCTTGATCGGTTTCGTTTAGTTCTTTTTGCATCACGTAGTTTTCGATCAATTCTTTCAAATAATGCTGTCGGGAAAGTCCACGTTTTTTGGCGCGTTCGTCAATCGTTTGAACCACGATTGGGCTTAATTCCCGTACTTTAATGTCCATGGTTTGTCGTCCTTTCGTGTAACAAAATAATGCTTATTCATGACAGCACCCCTGCAATAACAAAAAAGTTGCAAGAGCATAAGGGAAAAGTGACCCCAGATGAGCTGGGGTATCCGGCAGTGCCGGATTTTTGATGGGTACACCAAAATGGCTGTTGTTCACAGGTTTGTGAACACCTTGTTCACGGATTGGTGAACAAATCGGGGGGTTGTTCACGCTTTTGTGAACAGCCTATGATCGTTTTTCAACAGGTACTTGGGCAAAAATGAAGCCGAAGCTGTTCCATTGGGAACCAACAAGCGTACGTCTACAGCGTTCAACACGGACGATGAATCGTGCATCAAAACCATTCCATGGATGAGCAAATATGTATCGTTGTCGAGTCCTTTTTGTCCATCGAACTAACGCTTATGCTTGTCTCTACCACTGTGTTTCTTCAGCAGCTATCCAACACGATCGAAGGGTTCTTATCGTTTGTTTCGTTGCAAACAGAACACGAGAAAATGATCGCATTCCCCATTCGACTATGTCCCATCGTTCGTGCCAAAAAATCCGCTGATACGTACCATGACATTGTCTCTTGTTGCACGAAAGAAGCTTATTCTCTAGCTTCTTTCCTTACCATCTTTGGCAACGTCTTGGCTTTTCTTTATAGCTCGCTTGTGGACCAAAGCGTTTGATTGTTTCATCTTCCCTTTTTCGTTTCTTATCGACCACACGGAGGTATCGTATACGGGCTTCTACGCCTCCGTCGTTGGTTTTTGGACGTATCACTCCATCCATCCGAACACCGGAAACGTTTAAAGGCTCTCACAAGCCCCAGAAACCCTATTTGTTGATTCGTCTTATTCGAAGTCCTAATGACAGAGAAAAAATGCTCTGAGCATGGCTGTATGTGCTCCAGGGCTTCCTCGTGAACCAAAATAGTTATGTTGTCTCTTCGCTAAAACCCTTCCAGAGTTTCGGGATCTTGTTCGCTTTGTGGGAGGAAAAGACATAATGGGTAAACGACTGCTTGGTTTCCGGATCCTTATAGGTATTGATTTCATACGTCTCGGTGGG